>NZ_CEVATJ010000002.1:0-14224 GCF_982235305.1 Acinetobacter pengchengensis
CCATAAGAAAGCTCTCTAAAATATACTAATTCTTTATTTTTATAGCATAAAAATAAAGGCCGCAAATGCGACCTTTAATTAATATGAGTCCGAACGACGCCCGAAGTAATCTAAAAACTTAAATGGTTAACGCTCGAAAGAATTAACCAAATTCTTAGAAACTTAGTAATACTTAGTATTACACCTCGCTCTATACGCTTATATGACAACAGCGTGCTGACCAATTTTTCATCTGACCATCTAGGTTGTCAAGGTCGATGTAACGTCTTTCAGCAAAGACTCATCTATTAGGGTATCATTCCCCTGAGAAATGTCAAATTCTATCTTCTTTTCCCTTTTTTAAAAGTACTTTCTAATCATGCAACAACCTGTTTTACAAATAAAAGAAGATACAATAGAGCAGAATTTATTTTGGGAAATTAATGGTTCTATCGATCTAGCTATAATTCCTGGCAATACCATAAAAGGTATTCCTCATGATCTTCCAATTAGATTACAAAATGGCTATGCAAAAGGTAGAAATGGATTTGGCTATCTGCATATTTTAAGAAATCATGGTCAAGAATTTAATCGCTTAAGACCCCCCACTGATGTTTTCGGATTTTTGGTGAAAAAATTAGGCCAAGGAGGGAGTTTTCATCATCAAACAGATAAAAGAAAAGGGCTCTATTTAGCAATGCTTCCTTCTGGGGTTATTATTTTGGATTATGTTGCAAAGGGTAGAGATTCCTTTTTTACAATTATTACAGCTTATACAACCAATCGTTCTATTGATGGTAAAGAAATAGGTAGATATATCAGTACTTTCCAAGTTAAACCTAAGAAATAATAAAACTTTTTAGAAAAGCACCATCTATTTTTCATTTAACATAAAATCTCTTATACGAAATTCAGATGTAAGCCACTGAATAGCCAACGATTTTATAGACACCTTTTAGTTAGATTTTTTCAGTTTTTATAAGAACTACTGATTAGGACCTTGACGCCCTGCTTTTTACTGGATAATCTTATTTTAACGCAGCAAAATCTGTGTCCAGGCGTGAGAACCTGATAAAATCTAGGTGCAATTAAATGTCGCACTTGCGGCTATTTTTTTGCCTACTGTTAAGCAGTCCCTATGGTAGCTTAGCAGGGCAGCTTCGTGCTGGCTGATCCTAGATTCAGTATTCTCACCCCTGTTAAGTTGCCTCCATTGCCGTGAGAAGTGATGGAGATAATTAAACTCTTATCTAGGAAACTGCTATGCATATTAAATTCAATGATGCAAACCCATGCATCCCAAAAAACCTCGCTAAACAACTGATTGTCGAAAGCGCTAAACTTCTGAATCATCAACAACGCCAAGCCTTGCTCGATATTTTCATGACTTTAGATCAGGCGGAAAAAACAGCTGAAAAGACACTTCAGCAACATGCTGTAGCGCAACAAAGCACCCACAACTTTTCTCAAGATCACGAATACCAAGAAGACAATCAGGAATATTGGTCAGGTCATTACTATGATTCTTACAGTCAAGAATATCCGGAAGATTGGGTAAAACGGACTCAGTCCACCCCACATCGTCATAAGCTCCCTAGAACTACTTACTGATCGTGGGGGGTTCCTCTTTAAAAGTAGGCATCATAATCCGAGCTACTCGACAGAGTTGGCTCGGATGAATACCGGGGAAACTGAGGGATTTGAGAACCTGATTACAGTCGTTGAACTGCATATTAAAGAACTCAATACCTCTGCCTTTCAAAATGTGTTTCCTGATATTGGCTTTCATCAAATTTATATTCAAATCTTTCATTTCATTAATCCCTCTTTACATTTCACAATCCAGTCCTGAACTGCGCTCAGCAGCCCGTTGCTTTGCTTGTAGCTCTTTGCGCTTATCTAACTCATCTAGAGCCTTGAAGATATATCCTGGATTAAATCCGCTAACTTTTGTTGATACTGCTCGACTGAGTTCATTCTCTCGCTGATTTGGTTCGCCAGTGGCTTCGTTTGCTTCTCTATTTCTGCTTGCACCAGGCTCGGCAAAATCTCCCTTAACAAGCTTCTCAATTCTTCTTGTACGTCTAAAGAACTCACCAATTTCGTCACATGCGTCTTTAAAACGGTCGCCAATTCGTTCTGTAAAGCCTCTGAAAAATGCTCTGAGACTGTCTGCTCTGAGAGTTTTTTCACTATTTCCTGATAGCGTTTGACGATCTGCACTTCTTCCTCGCTCTTTTTGAGTAAGATCGCTGTGTAATCTTCTAGTTGCTGCAAGGCTTTCTCGTGCAATCCTAGTGCTTTCTGCTGCTCTTCCAGCTGCTTCAAGGCCTTCTCTTGCTGCTGCTGTTGCTGCTTCAATTGCTGTTGTTGTTCTTCGATAATCCCCAATAGCTGGGCTTCTAGACTGCTCATTTACTTCTATTTCTCCACTATTACCCGATAATTGCCCTCGTAATGCGGAGCTTTCGGGTCTATCTGTACGCACAATTGTTTGTCGCAAGTCAAAAGATTCAAGGTTGCTCCCCTCACTCGTAAATCCTCGATTTGCTGGTTCATTCGGCTTAACTGATTTTTTTGGTAATTTAGATAAAGTCCTGTTGCTATACTGCTCATAACTAAAACGCCAACTAGAATAATCAACGGCCAAACTGACGTAATAAGGGCTTTTTTCAAAGTCGCTTGGCGCACTATATCTTCTTGTAAGCGGTTCGACTCTTGCAAGATCTCCTCTAAGCTCTCGACTTGCTTCTGGCAGGCTGCCTGAATTTCGGTGATTGCTTCTGTATGTGCTTTCTGCAACGTCTTCTTGTCTGTTGTAATCTGCTCGATAATCTCGCTCGTGGCTTCGCTCTGCTGATTTTTCAACGCCTCCTTGTTGGTCAAGATTTGGGTCTTTAGCTCTTTCGTGGCTTGCATGTCCTGCTTTCTCAAGCTCAGCGTCTCTTTGCTGATACTTCTGCTGAAATTCTCGGATCTTGCCGTCAATTTGTTCTGCGTATCGCTGAAGATTTTCTCTATAACGCTTTCGAGCTTCTCTTCTGTATCGTTCTGACGCTTCTGCTGTAAGGCTATCGCCCTCTGCTCCAAATCTGAAATTCTGCTCATAAATAGCACCTTCTAAGCGAATAGGGCGTGAGTTTTCATCGCCATAAGGATTTCTAATGGAAATGGCTTTTGCTGTTTCTTTAGTGACATCTAACCCAAGATCAATAAGCCACTGTTTCATGCTCTCACGGTCAGTAATAAAGCCTTCTTCAATTTGTTTTTTTGCTGCTACATCTAAAACTCTTTTGATGTCTGCGGTATTTTTAGGCAGGCTTTTCTTAGTTTTGATGTCTTGGCGAAACATCGGATCGTCTGGGTCATGTAACTGATGCTCAAAGTTAATAATCTTCTTAAACAGATCAACTCTCGGCATATCGGCCTCATGATAGAAGGGCTGTAGCCGGTTTCCTGTCAGGATTTCAGTGTTTGGAATCAAGAAATTTAACTCAAGCCTGCGCTCCCCTGTTTCCTCGTTTATCTTGTCCCGATGCTCAATCCAAAGCACTCGATACTGATCTGAACTCATACCTGGAAAAAGACAGTGCTCAAAATCGGCCATGATTTTGCGCTTGGCTTCATCTGATAAATCGCTCTCGTAAAAACTCAGGCATCCGGACGTATATTTTTTTGCAAAAGGCGAACTGTCTATAAGTCCTGCAACTTCTTGCTCATTACCACTTAAAATTTTTGCATGCTCACGGTCGCGCTTTTTCCCAAGAAAGTAATCAAGCGGCCCTTTTGAAAGTCCAGCGCCATATCTGAAAAATTCGACAATCATTTTAAGTCTCGTCTCAGTGCTTCAAGGTTTTCATTGATAGCAATCAACAGGTGAAACAGTCTCACAGCATCAAACGGCTCACCTTTAGCAATATCAGTATTTAAAGCTTTTGCGACCTGATTAATGTTGTTACCAATTCTTGAAAGTTCGAGTAAAAACTCTCGATCAAGTTTTGTATAAACATGCTTTTGTTCTCTCCCGCCTACTGCTGCCATAGCTGACTCACGCAAGAATCTAGCGACATTTTCAACATTCCCATCTCTTAGTTTTTGAAGCTCGGTATCTGACATTCTCACCTTGTAAACTTTGTTTCTCGTTTTCATTTTCGACTCATGCTGCTTTTGCTTTTTACCGCCAAGCTTGTCTTGGCGGTCGGGGGGTTTCGGGGTCTCCCTGAACAAGGTCATAGAACCAATTTTTGAGCGAAGCGAAAAAAGGGGTCTCTATGTATCCTTGCGTTCCAATACTGATTCACCTGACGTTACCAGAAATAAAAAAAACGGATCTCCGTTAGTAGTGTTTTTGAATTTTTTTTCTGATGCTAATAAATGAATAAACTTTTCAGGCGTGTTCAAGGACAGAAAATAGCGAGTGAACTGGTATGTTTCTTAGATTTTTATACGAAGCGTTGAAAGAGATAAGGCTCACTTTTATCTGTATCTGTGCAATTTGAATGCTTCCGGTAGATCCAGAGCGAGTGTCTACGAGCGAACTTACAAAATTTGCGCCTATACCCTCTGAAAAACAGCTTTTTAGGCTGTGAAGCCTAAATAAGCGTAAATTACATGCAGAAAATTGAGTCTAGATCGAGCGCAGCGAGTAAAAAAGCTCTATGAGCGAAGCGAATTCATCGTGCTTTTGCTTTTTATTAAAGTCACAACGAGATGAGCCAAAAAATTGCCCCGACGAATCGAGCGAAAGCGAGATTCAATAGAGTTTGAGCGAGTGAAACGAAGCGAAAACCAAGGGCAATTTTTCAAATGTTCTTTTTTAATTATTTTTAAATCTTTTAAATCTTTTAAGTCCTCTGTAACCCATATATAGCAAGGGTTTTAGAGATTAACTATGAGGGATTGACTACTAACTATGATGGATTGACTACTAACTATGAGGGATTGACTACTTAATCATGAGGGATTGACTACTAACTATGAGAATATTATAGTTCTCATAATTTGTTAAAAAGTATAAATAATGGGCTTATCTAAAAAAGAGTTAATCGTTAAATCAAACCAAGTCATTGAAGCGTCATACCAGCTAAGCTCAACAGAGCAACGTATAGTTTTAGCAGCTATCAGTAAAATTAGTAGATATGAAGAAATTACAGATGATGAAATTTATCGAGTTACAGTTGATGATTTAAAAAATTTAGGTGTCCATGAAAAAACAGCTTATAGAGATCTAAAAGATGGTGTTAATCGTTTATATGATAGGTCGATAAACCTAGCTATTGATGATGAATCTATAAAAATGAGATGGGTTCAATCTATACGATTTTTGGAAAGTAAAAGCGTTGTCGGACTTAGATTTTCTAAAGAGATTTTACCGTTCATTTCTAATTTAAGCCGTGAATTTACGAAGTATTCTTTATCAGATATAGCTGGTATGAGTAGTGCATATGCAATACGCATCTATGAGTTATTAAGCCAATATCGATCCATAGGAAAACGTGAAATCTCTGTTGAGAGTTTACGGAAGATGCTGGAACTCGGCAAAAGATACCCTCTATTCGCTGATTTAAAAAGATGGGTTATTGATACCGCAGTAGACCAAATAAATGAGTACAGCCCTTTAAACGTAACATATGAGCAGAAGAAGACTGGACGTAAAGTTACTCATATTCTGTTTTCTTTTAAAGAAAAGACCAAAAGCATTAGCCACCAGGATACAGATATAGCAAAAGATTTTTATAAGCTGACAGATGCTCAAATCAACATGTTTGGCAATCAACTTTCTCGCTTACCAGAACTATCTTATTTGGCTGTTGGAAATGAAAGTTATGAAGCACTAGCTTCAAAAATCAAAGAGATGCTAAGAGATCCAACACAACAAAAACAATTCATTCCACACTTAAAGAACTTGGGCTTTAAACCTTGAGTGTATTGGAGAATACACATATTGTATTCTCCAATACGTTTTTAGAATACACAGCAATACACTATGAATACAGCTACAAAATACAGTGTTAGTGATGCTGCAACTCTGTATAAAAAATCTAGAGCTACACTCTATAAAGACATAAAAAACGGGGTATTAAGTCGTGATCATGATGGCTTTATAGACTTTTCAGAATTACTTAGGGTTTATGGGGAACCATTTGGAGCAAAACAAGTAAAACATATCGATACGTCTTCAATACAAAATCAAAATACACCCGAATACATAGATAAAACAGTTGTAGAACTGAAGAATCAGATCGATTTCTTGAAAAAACAATTAGAGAAAGCCGAAGATCGGGAAGCCAAGGCGAATGCTCGTATCGATACGCTTCTTACACTCATTGAGATGAAGCCCCCTCAAGCCAATATGACTACGTTTACCGATCCGAAATCTAGCCAAGATATAGCAACGGATCCTCGGTCAGAACCTGAGCCGAAACATGACGGATTGACTACTCCGGAAAAAACGGAAAATAAGCGGATTCCAGTGCCTAAACACATTGAACCAGAGCCTGAAAAAAGAGGCTTTTGGAGCCGTTTTTTTAGACCCTATGATTAACCACGATTGTTTAACTGAGATGAACAAAGTTGTGGAACATTGCTCAGTTATTGATCGTGGAACGTGAAAAATCACAAAAAAAGCCCACCTTGGGGAAGATGGGCTATCAACTAGGAACTACAGCTTTGATTTCTAAAGATAATTATAACGCATTTCGTATAAGGTGTATTATGTTAATTTTAGAGATTCTACATAAACGTAAAATCTCCTGCACTTAGATTCTGGCATGTGTTCCATACTTATCAATCATGATAGAGCTGGCTTCATTTAAGCCACGCACAGTGACATTCACACTATTCTTTTGGAATTTATTTACAACAGAATCAAGCATGGCGACTGATGTTACATCCCAAATGTGAGAATGGGTCAAATCAATAATCACATCCTTTACATTCTCTTTAAAGTCAAACCCTTGCATGAATTTTTCAGAAGAACTAAAGAAGATCTGACCTCTCAAATCATATAAACGGGCTGTTCCTTCAAAAGATGCTATTACTTGGATATCATTTTCAAGTTTATTCGCTAGGAACAAAGCTGAAAGTAATACGCCTGTTAACACACCCAAAGCCAGGTTATGCGTAGCAACAACTACAATCACAGTCGCAATCATGACGATATTACTGCTCTTAGGATTATCTTTTAACTGAGTGACAGAACTCCATTCAAAGGTACTGATAGAGACCATGATCATTACCGCTACCAATGCAGCCATTGGAATCACTTTGAGCCAATCGCTGATAAATACAACCAGAATAAGAAGAAAAATACCCGCAGAGAATGTTGATAAGCGTGTAAGACCACCCGATTTCACGTTAATCATGGATTGACCAATCATGGCACAACCGGCCATCCCCCCCATAAAGCCAGAAGCAATATTCGCGATACCTTGTCCTTTACATTCTTGGAATTTATCACTTGGTGTATCTGTCATTTCATCCACGATGGTTGCTGTCATCATCGATTCAAGTAAACCTACAGCCGCCAGTGCGACTGAATAAGGCAAAATAATCATCAATGTTTCAATATTCAAAGGAATATTTGGAATCAAGAACATTGGAAGTGTGTCAGGTAACGATCCCATATCACCCACAGTTCTTACATCAATTCCTAGAGCAATTGCCAGTAATGTGATTGCAATGATGCAGACAAGTGGAGAAGGCAATAATTTTCCTAATTTGGGAATCATAGGGAAGAGATAAATAATCGCCAAACCTAAAGCAACTAAAGCATATACATGCCAGGTCACATTAATCAGTTCAGGCAGCTGAGCCATAAAAATTAAAATTGCTAACGCATTTACGAATCCAATAACCACAGATTTAGATACAAATCGCATTAACTTGGCGAGCTTTAAATAGCCAGCCATTATTTGAATTACACCCGTCAAAATTGTTGCTGCAAGCAGGTATTCAAGCCCATGCTCTTTGACCAAAGTAACCATGAGCAGTGCCATAGCCCCTGTAGCTGCTGAAATCATAGCTGGACGACCGCCTACGAAAGAAATCACGACGGCTATACAAAGATGCGTATAGACCGACTTTAGGATCTACACCTGCAATAATTGAAAATGCGATGGCTTCAGGGATGAGTGCAAGACCGACGACTAATCCAGCAAGTACATCCCCACGGATGTTAGAGAACCACTGTTCTCGGACATTAGACAACATAAACATAGCCTGTTTTTTAATTTTTCAGATAGGCTAGTGATGTGATATATACAACACACAAGCGACTACACCACATCACTAGACAGTGATGAGTTATTTACAGATTTAAGACGGTAAATAAACTTAAGGTGGCGTAAGTGTCATAAGATGAAAGAACGTTTTAGAGTAAAAAAATCAGGACAAGGGTAACAGCTAGGTACTTTTTTATAAAGCCTGGATGTTATATCCAAGCTTTGTTTAATCGGTATTTTATGAAGCTTTTGGTAGTGTTCAAAAAACTGTGTCATTTCCTTAAACTGTTAAAAACAGGAATGATGCATTATGGCAACTACATTTGATTTTGAAACAGCCTTAAAACAACTCCAGTCAGGACAAGCACTGACTGGAGAAAATGGCATACTCACCCCTTTAATTAAACAACTGACCGAAGCTGCTCTTGAAGCAGAAATCGAGAATTACATTGAAGCGAATCCGAAACAAGGTAATCGCCGCAATGGCTATACTCGCAAGACAGTAAAATCTACATCAGGTTCATTTGAGCTTGAAACCCCTAGAGATCGAAATGGTGAATTTGAGCCACAGTTAGTTAAAAAGAACCAGACCAAATTATCAGAAGAAATTGACAATAAAATCATATCACTCTATGCACTTGGTATGAGCTATCGTGATATTCAAAAGCATGTTGCTGATATGTATGGATTGGAGATTTCAGATGGTGCTATCACCAATATTACAGATAAGCTCCTCCCTCAGTTACAAGCATGGAAACAACGCCCACTCGATACAATTTATCCCTTTGTTTGGTTAGATGCCATACATTACAAAGTGAAGGATAAAGGTGTTTATGTGAGCAAAGCGATCTATACCATTTTAGCTTTAAATGTTGAAGGTAAGAAGGAACTACTCGGCTTGCATTTATCGGAAAGCGAAGGGGCGAACCATTGGCTTAGTGTACTGACAGACCTACAAAATCGTGGTGTTCAGGATATTCTGATTGCCTGTGTAGATGGACTAAAAGGTTTCCCCGAAGCCATAGCAGCGATTTACCCTCAAACAGAAATACAACTGTGTATCGTTCATCAAATTCGTAATTCTTTACGCTATGTTGCCAGTAAAGATCAGAAGGCATTTATGGCTGATTTAAAGCCAATTTACCGTGCTGATACCAAAGGGGCGGCAGAAGTAGCACTGGATGAGCTAGAAGAAAAATGGGGCGAAAAATATGGTGTGGTCATTCAGTCATGGCGTACCAAATGGCATCTACTATCCGCCTATTTCAAATACCCTAAAGCGATTAGGAAGCCGATTTACACCACCAATGCCGTTGAAGCCGTACATCGTCAATTCCGCAAACTAACCAAAACCAAAGGAGCTTTCCCCAATGAGGATAGTCTGATGAAATTACTGTATATTGGTATTCAACAGGCATCAGAAAAATGGACAATGCCTATTCAGGAATGGGGACAAACGATTACTCAATTATCCATTTACTTTGAAGGTCGATTAGATGATATAATTAAAATCTAGTCAAATTTACTGACACAGAATTTTGAACGCCCTCAAGCTTTTGGCTCCCCAAGTAATTGACCTATTTCCAAACGTGTATAGCCACGTTCTTTAAAAATCAAAACAATAGCCTGTTTATAATCTTCAGAAGTAGAAGTCTTATACTTAGTTATCAGTTGATTTTCAGAATTCAGCTCAAGATCATTTTTGATGGTCAATACTTCGCTAGAGATCTTGTTAAAGATATTTAGGTTAAACATACAGGCACTCGTCATCCGTATTATAGCGGCCCGACTATAACGAATACCTGTCTTAGCTACGCTAGACACCCTTGGCCGCAAGGATTACAAATTAAGAAAAATTCCGCAAGTTTTTGTCTATTGAAAGAATAAATAATCTCCCAACTGCTATCTATTTAACATAATGGCGGTTATACGCAATACACTTGTATATTAATATAAATATCAAACACTTAATAAAACCATAAAAATGTAAAAATGCCCAAAAAGCCGATTTTGAAACAAGTCGGCTTTTTTATGTTCGATTCTGTAAGATTTTGCCAATAGAAAATGGAACAACTTTGCAAAGTTTACAATTTTGTATTAACATTTTTATATTAACAAAAAGCGATGCAACTATGGAAATTGAGTTTTCATGGGATGAGCATAAAGCAGAAACAAACCTCAAAAAACATGGTGTAGCTTTTGAAGATGCAACATTGGTTTTTTACGATGCTCATGCCTTATATAAACAGGATCGCTTTGAAAATGGTGAATATCGTTGGCAAGCGATAGGTATGGTACATGGGCAAGCTGTTTTATTGGTGGCCCACACAGTACAAGACCATAATGGGATGGATCATATCCGCATTATTTCGGCACGACAGGCAGAGAAAAAAGAGAGGAAACAGTATGAGCAAAACCGTTACGTACAAAGTAGATTTGAATAATCCTCCTGTTTTGTCTGAAGAACAAAAGGCAAGACTTGAAGCATTAGATAAACGTCCAGACAGTGAAATCGATTTTTCAGATATTCCTGAACTTGATGACAGCTTCTGGAAAAATGCAGTGCAAAATCCATTTTACAAGCCGACTAAACAAGTAACTACGGTTCGCATCGATGCAGATGTCATGCAGTGGCTAAAAGCCCAAGGCAAAGGCTATCAAACACGAATGAATAAAATTTTACGGGATGCCATGCTAAAAGAATTAAAAAATCATCAATAAAAATGGGAGCTTAGGCTCCCATTTTTGACTGCGTATAACGTGTATTATGTTAATTTTAGGAAAACTTATAATCAGAATAATTAACAGCCACTGTTTTATTGGTAGCTATTAATTATTTGAAGGATTGTAATTTTTACCTATGAGTACTTTGATCTTTTGTTTTCCAAAGAGAGTATAGAATTCCTGTAAACAAGATGATGAACGTGATCGAAAGGGAGACTGGCGGTGGAATTTTTCCTATACCTAATCCATCAGCTATAAAAATTTTTGATCCAATAAAGACTAACAATACTGCTAATGCGTACTTCAAATAATGGAAGCGGTCGACCATTGCTGATAGGGCAAAATATAAAGCACGTAATCCCAAAATTGCGAAAATATTTGAAGTATAAACAATAAATGGATCTGTCGTAATCGCAAAAATCGCAGGAACACTATCTATTGCAAAGATCAGATCTACAAATTCAATCATGATCAAGGCTAGAAAAAGTGGTGTCATAAACCAGGTTAATTGGTTAGTTTTTGGATCAATCTTTTTCACCCAGAACTTCTCTGCATGAAGCTGCTCAGTGACACGAAATCTTTTTTTAATAAAGTTCAAAATAGGAGAATTTCCGACTTCATATTCTTTATCAACACTTAGCCACATTTTTATCCCTGTAAAAATAAGAAAGGCTGCAAATATATAAAGAACCCATGAAAATTGGCTGACCAGTGTTGCGCCCACGCCAATCATGATACCTCTTAGAAAAATTACACCTATAATTCCCCAAAATAAGACTCTATGCTGATAAATTCTTGGTATCGAGAAATATGAAAAAACCATTGCAATGACAAAGATATTATCCATCGCTAATGATTTTTCAATTACAAAACCGGTTACATAGTTAATCCCTGCCGTGGGTCCGAGATACCACCACACCCATGCGCCGAAAAGTAAACCTAATGTAATATAAAATGCTGATAGTGCTAAGCTTTCTTTAACACCAATCTCTCTTACCTTACGATGAAATACTCCAAGATCTAGAATAAGCAGGACAAGTACAATAAGGATAAAGAAAATCCACATCCAAACAGGTTTATCTAAAAAATTCGAAAATAGAACGTCCATAGTTTTCCTCTGCTTATCCTTGAACCGTACCGGGTTTGTCGGAGATTTTTTGATTAAAGAAAGAGTACAGTATTTCTATTTGAAGCTGCAATCTTTGACGCAATTTTGAGTTTAGTGAAGTTTGAATCAGACATTTTTTCTCAATACATGACGATCTCTAATCTTAACTTCAATTAAATGCTCAAATAAAAGAGTAATTATAAATGATTCCTTGCGATTTAAGTTATTCATCGTCTTTGTGATGATCATTATCTAATAGCTTACAAGTAAAAATTATTGCTAATATGACTAGGCTAGAAGAAATACCAGTATATAAGTTGGCTAAAGTTCCACCAAAAGCAACAAGATCTTCTAAAAACAAGATGACTATAACTATAATAGATACATGTAATATAATAAGTTTTAGATCATGAAACTTCTTAATTGATAGTGTCTTAAGAAAAGAACTATTGTCAAAAATAGCTTGTTGAATAAATAATTTATAAAAACCTGCTGAAATTAAATGAAATGTAATAGCAATTAACGAGACATCGAGGATTTTTAAAAATTTAACAACAACTATTTTTACTTCAAAATTAGTTGCATATATATTTTTTATAATAAAAATTATTGCATCAATTAGAAGATATATAGTTGATAAATATAAAAAAATAGAAGATAGTATGCAATTTATAATAACTATAATAACTAACAATCTACTCTTTTCAAAAAAATTTTGTAGCACTTGATAACATCCCTTAAAATGAGGCTTTGTTGCATAAATATGTAAGCATCTGATTTAAATAAATTTAATTTTGGATCAAAAAATAATCAAAACTTTTAAAATCATATAGTTATGATATCTTTGTGCAACAAAGCCGTCCAGTACTGGAAACTACATCATAACCTCTCTGATTAACTGAATCAGCTAATTGTCCTAAGGTCATCATAGCTACATAAAGTTCCCCAATTCTTCCTGTTAAATGCCTTAATTCTGCAATAGGCATTCCCCGGTAATCCTCCCATAAATAACCGAAGTTAAAAGTAGAGGTTAAGCAGCCATTAGAGGTGGCCTTCCTTTGTTTGCTTGGTGTGGTCTTTCATGGTTGTAATGCCACAACCAGTTTGTTGCATAATCTTGTACTTCATCCAAAGTATCAAATAAATGCTTGCTCAGCCAACTATAACGTATGGTCCGATTATAGCGTTCAATATACGCATTCTGCTGTGGCTTACCCGGTTGAATATATTCAATACGAATACCGTGCTCAGTCGCCCAGCGCACAAATTCGTGACTGATAAATTCGGGACCATTATCGCATCGGATCACTAACGGTTTTTCTCTCCACTCCAGCAATTGATTCAACGTACGAATAACCCTGATTGTGGGCACTGAGAACCCTGCTTCAATGGCTAGGCCTTCGCGGCGGTAATCATCAATCACATTCAATAATCGAAACTTGCGACCATCGGAAAGCTGATCATGCATAAAATCTAATGACCAAACCTGATTTTCTCGGATTGGTTCTTTCAATGGTTCAGGCGCATGCCGTTTTAGTCTTCTTCTCGGTTTAATACGCAGATTCAGTGCCAACTCACAGTAAATGCGGTAAACCCGCTTGTGATTCCAGCAGCAACTCCCAACATGCCGTAAATACGAGAAGCACAAACCAAAGCCCCAATCGGAATTTTCCTCAGTGAGTTCAATGAGCTGTTCAGCAATGAGTGCATTGTCATCGCTGAGATTGGCTTGATAGCGGTAGCAGGTTTCACTAATGCCAAATGCTTTACAAGCCAAACGAATACTAATGGCATGCTGGGCAACTGCCTGTTGTGCCATCTTACGCCGGCAAGATGGCTTTACCCTTGCGTAGCAGTGCTACTCATTGCCATCGCTTCCTGGATGATTTCGGCCTTTAATCGCTCTTCCGCATACATCTTTTTAAGTCTGGTATTTTCGGCTTCTAGCTCTTTCAGTCGATCCATTAATGATGTATCCATACCACCATATTTGGCACGCCATTTATAAAAGGTAGCATTACTCATGCCGTGTTCACGGCAAAGGGTCGCTACAGGTGTGCCAGATTCTGCCTGTTTCAAGATGGACATGATCTGACTGTCAGTAAATTTAGATGTTTTCATGCAGAATCTCCTGCTCGTATCTTAAGAGAAAATTCTACTTTTAGATCCTATTATTTTTAGGGGGGATTAC
>NZ_CEVATJ010000003.1:0-15634 GCF_982235305.1 Acinetobacter pengchengensis
GCGCCATTATGTTAAATAGGGCTTAATTTGAGTTTCAGAATGGATGTAAAGAGGATGTTTTGGTTCACCTGTTTTATTCAATTCTAGATAATAAAGTTTACCCTTTAATAGTTCTTTTACAGTAGAGGACCTTTGTTGATACCCCCCATTATTACCCCAACAAGCAATAATTCTTTGGGATTTGGAAGCTATTTCGCTTAAGTAAAAATCATTATCTGAGCCAATGGGATCTTCTTGAGACATCATTTCTTGTGGATCAGTTGCTCTATATGCAAAGAGATTAGCCATATAAATACCACCGCCACCCCAACTTTTGGCAAGGTTGATACAACGAGTGATAGTGGGATCATCTTGAATATGATCTGCAGTTGAGGGATTCAAACCAATAAAAGAAAACATTGGTTTCTCTTTATCCCAGATACGCCATAGAGAATAACGATATTTACTGCAATCTGAAATTATTGCTCCCTTTTCCATAACACCCTCAATTTAAATATGTTCTGGATAAATATTTTCTTAATATTTTTCCTACTATAGGAAATCATTTATTCGTCTTTGAAGTTTAAAAATTTATTAGTAATATATTCTACAAATATGTTGAGTATACTACATGTCTATTTCTTTGCTCATAACATCTCTGCCTACACAGAACACAAGCACTCGGATGAGAGTCTGGCGATCTTTGAAAGCAAGTGGTGCCGCGACCCTTAGAGATGGGGTCTACATACTCCCTATTAATCATAGTGAGAAGTTTACCTCTATTGCTAATGATGTTGTTTCTGAACAAGGAACTGCTTATATGTTTTACGCAGAGCCACCTTTAAATCTTGAACTCGCACCTATTTTCAGTCGAAAAGAAGAGTACGAAACCCTCTATAAACAACTCACGGAAATAAGAGATCGTCAAACTAAAGATGATAAGAAAGAACTACTCAAACAGATTCGTAAATTAAGAAAAAGCATCGATGCACTTGTAGACATTGACTATTATCCAGATGAGACTCAAGTACAGGTTCTTAATGAACTTTCCTTATTGGAACTCACTATTGCACGTCTAGGTGAAGTCAATGAACCTAAAGCTATACAAGCTCATATTCAACATCTGGATAAAGGTAATTATCAAAACAGAATTTGGGCAACACGACAAAGGCCTTGGATTGATCGTCTAGCTTCTGCATGGCTAATCAAGACTTTTATAGATACCTCACCAACATTCATTTGGTTAGAAACGCCAAGTGACTGCCCCAAAGATGCATTTGGATTCGATTTTGATGGTGCAACTTTCAGTCATGTCAATCATTGGGTGACCTTCGAAGTTCTTTTACATAGTTTTGATCTAGAAACACCCGCATTAAAGAAAATCGCTGAAATTGTTCATTACCTTGATGTAGGAGGAATTGAGCCTCCAGAAGCGATCGGTATTGAAAAAGTTATTCAAGGAATTCGAAGTCAGATAAGTGACGATGACCAATTATTTGCATTATCGAATCACATTTTCGATGGCTTATATGCCAACCTATCAAGAGAATAATCATGGAACAAGAACTTGTTATACAACCAGAACAAGAGATACAGTCAGTTTCATTTTGGCAAGCATTCCTATTCTGGCTTAAATTGGGGTTCATTAGTTTTGGGGGGCCCGCAGGTCAAATTGCGGTCATGCACCAAGAACTGGTTGAAGAAAAGCGGTGGATTTCAGAGAAGCGATTTTTGCATGCACTGAACTATTGTATGCTCTTACCGGGTCCTGAAGCACAACAATTAGCAACTTATATCGGTTGGTTAATGCATAGAACCGTCGGTGGTTTAGTTGCAGGGATTCTTTTTGTACTACCCTCACTATTTATTTTAATTGGTCTTTCATGGGTTTATGTAAAATTTAGTGATGTACCCATTATTGCAGGGCTCTTTTACGGTATTAAACCTGCTGTTGTTGCCATTGTTTTTCATGCAACACATCGAATCGGCAGTCGATCACTTAAAAATAAATTTTTATGGCTGATTGCAGCCCTTTCATTTATTGCTATATTTTTCTTCAACTTACCCTTTCCTTTAATTGTGCTCTCTGCCGCAATCATTGGTTATCTAACCAGTAAAAAATATCCAAGCCTATTTTCTGGTGGAAACGCACACCAGCAGAGTAAAAAAGATTATGGTCGTGCTTTAATTGATGATGATACTCCTACACCTGAACATGCGATCTTTAGCTGGAAACGATTGGGCAGTATTCTGCTAATTGGTGGTCTACTGTGGTTTATTCCAATCCTGAGCCTAAGCTTAACGCTGGGGTGGGATCATACTTACACCCAAATGGCTTGGTTCTTTACGAAAGCGGCCCTGCTCACCTTTGGTGGTGCCTATGCAGTATTGCCTTATGTTTATCAGGGTGCTGTAAGCTATTACGGTTGGTTAAGTCCGACTCAAATGATAGATGGCTTAGCTCTAGGTGAAAGCACGCCCGGCCCTTTAATTATGGTGGTCGCATTTGTTGGCTTTTTAGGAGCATTCAATCAAGCAATCTTAGGCTCAGATCATTTATTCTTGGCGGGCACCATTGGAGCAAGCATAGTCACTTGGTTTACTTTCCTGTTTTCCTTTGTTTTTATTTTAGCTGGTGCACCAATTATCGAATCAACACATAATGCGCTCAAATTTACAGCTCCGTTAACGGCTATTACAGCCGCAGTTGTTGGTGTGATTCTTAACCTTGCCCTATTTTTTGCTTATCATGTACTTTGGCCAACAGGTTTTAACGGCTCTTTCGATATTGTTGCTGCGTTAATTGCACTTGTAGCTTTGGTTGGCTTATTTCATTTCCAGCTCAAAGTGATGTACGTCCTTGCAGCTTCAGCATTAATTGGTTTAATTTGCTTTAACTTTCTTTCTATGTAATTTAAACAGTCGAAGTATAAACTTCGACTGTTTTTTTATATCTTTATATTTCTATTTGACTGTGCCTTTCAGCTACATATTCTCAATTCTTTTAAATCGTTATAACAGTCTTAATTTATTAACCATCTGTATTACCTCTCTAATTATTGCTACTCCATTTTTTATTCTTTTAGGATGGGGGCATACTGGAAAGATTGCTGAAGATTGGTGGAAGATGTATACCGAAACATGGGCTAGCTTTATGGCTCTATTTCCTGGCTTATGTTATTGGTTATTTCTGATTGATCTAAAAGACAAGAAATCAAAAATATTGAACAAACCATTACGTAAAGATTCTTAAATTTTTCTAAAATTAACATAATACACCTTATACGAAATGTGTTATAATTATCTTTAGAAATCAATGCTGTAGTTTCTAGTTAATAGCTCATCTTCCCCAAGGTGGGCTTTTTTTATGATTTTTCACGTTCCACGCTTAATAAGTGAGCAATGTTCCACGACTTTATTCATATTAGTTAAATAATCGTGGCTAATCATAGGGTCTAAAAAAACGGCTCCAAAAGCTGGGGTATTAACAGCCTTCAATGCAGATGCAGAAATAGCTTTCGATCTTCAGCCGTACAAGTATCAGTGTTGAAAAAGAAAATTACGGAACTCACAGCTGCATAAAATATTCTCCGATCCTTGATGACTGGTCATCATTAAGGCTTTTGCCCTACTGCCCTTTGAACTGTAGCAATCCCTACTCCAAACTGTTTTGCCACACTTCTAAAAGTCGAGCCATCTTCCTGCATGGCTTTTTGTATTTCTGCATAATCAACTTTACGCTTTCTGCCCTTATATAAGCCTTTCGCTTTGGCTTTAGCAATACCTTCCTTTTGCCGTTCACGGATCATGGAGCGTTCAAATTCTGCAAATGCAGCAAGCATTTGGAACATGAGCTTATTTCTTTTTTGCAACAAAGCCTATTTTAAGTATTTGTAATATATTATTTTAAAATCTCACGTGGGAAGAAATGTCAAAATCCATCAAAAATATTACTTAACTTACGTAAGTTAAGTAATATTTTTGATGGATTTATTGATCCAATGACCTATTTTTTACTTAAAATAGGGAAATTTGCCTATTTTTTTCTGTATATATGAGTTTTTACTGCTTAATTTACAGATTTATTAATATTTAAGGTAAATCACATGTTGTGGTTATAAGTATTTGTAATTAAAATATTATTTTAAATAATGTGTGGTAGGAAATGTCAAAATACAAGAAAAATTTATTAAGTTATTAAACTTACGTAAGTTTAATAAATTTTATCTAATTTAATTCTTTTAAGATAAGATTTTTTAGCTCATCCTTTGGAAGCTGTTGTAAATGATGAATTGCAGCTTTAACAATAATAGATCTATTGGCACGGGCTACTTTAGAATCAACGAGAAGATCATCAATTTCTTTATCGACATCTTTTGTTAAAGAAAATGTCAATCGAAGATATTTTTGTTGAGATTTTTCTAATGTTTTAACCCGCTTAGATGCACCGCTTATGAAGTTATCTATGTCTTGCTGTTTAGTATCTTGATCAGCTTTTTTGAGACCCTTTAGAGCCATCATAGTTCTCCTAAAAACTCTATAACTATTCTCTCAATTTCAGCTTTTGCTTTAGGATCAGAATCCACTTCAAAAACTGATAATCCATTTTCATCTGCATCATCATATACATTACGATTTGTCGTGAATTGATTGAGGGCTATTAGCCCAAAAGATTCACAAGCATCTTTAGCATCTAAAATACGTTGAGCTTGACTAGGAAGTGTCGGGCATTGAGTAATAACTGCTTTAGTGACTAATTCAGGGTTAACAGCTTTTGCTAACTTAATTAGTTGCTCTACGTGTACTAAAGTTTTTAAATCCCTACGTTTAGGGCGAAATGGTAAAAGCATATGAGTGGCGATTGTCATTGCCGAACGTAGAGCCTCTGAATCTTGGCCACCAGCATCAATAATAATGTCTTGGTAGCGCTTAGATAGATCATCCAAGATTTGACGAATGTTTCCAGCCGCTTGAACAGAAGGAATATTTTTTAGATCAGAATTTTCATCCCGCTCTTTGATCCAGTCTGTTGTCGTTCCTTGTGGATCTGCATCTAGAAGTAATATATCTCTGTTCTGTTGTTGAAGATAAACAGCTAAATTTTGTGCAAGACAACTTTTACCCGAACCGCCTTTTTCACCACCGACTAAAATAATCATAATTCTTATGTAACTTACGTAACTTATTTAAAATATTATTATAAGAAGTTTTTCAATAAGATCAATAGATTAAAATTCAAGATTATTATGTAACTTTAATAACTTACGTAAGTACATTGAAAGAACTTTGTTTTATATGATTTTTTCAATAGAAAACAAATGATTTTTGTTATACATTTACACAGACATTAAAAAACCTCGATGACTTTCTAACTTGCCGGAAAGGAGTCAATCGAGGTTTGAATATTTAACCGATAACATGGGTGTATGTTATAGATTAAGTAAAATAATAAACCATTTTTCTTAATAAGCATATACCGCAGATATGAAATACTGGTTATGCATGAATTAAATTTTATTTTAGATAATTTTATAAACAATTTACCTAAAAAACCATATTGCTCCAATGACCTTGGACAAGGACTTTTAATACGTCCCAAAGAAATAGCTGTTAATTTCAAATATCTACAAGCCAATAGCCCATATTATCAACATTACTTAATTTTCGATTTAGATTACGAAGCAGCGATGGCTGAAATTATATATTCTAAAGTCGGAATTCCTCTGCCAAATCTTCTCGTTGAAAATCCTGAGAATGGTAAAGCTCATTTACTATTTCAATTAGAAACGCCTATCTATAAAACTGATGCAAGTCGGCCAAAACCAATTATCTACGCTAATGCGATTATTAAGCGCTTAGAGGAACTTTTTGATGCTGACGTAGGATACTCTGGCTTAATCACTAAGAATCCGTTCTCGAGCGAATGGCGTGTATCTACGTTGCGTTCAAGACCATACTCCTTAAATGAACTTGCACTCAACTTAGATCTAAGCTGGAAAGAAGTAAATCAGCCAATTGCAAAAGATGAAGCGACAGGCTTAGGTCGCAATTGTTATATATTTCATACAGCACGACATTGGGCTTATGTTGAAATCAGAAAGTTCAGAGGGAGTACCTATAACGCATGGTTTGAATGTGTCTTAAAACATTGTCAAAACTTAAATTGTGGACTAGCAGATCCGATGTCTCATAATGAGGTTAAAGGGATTGCAAAAAGTATTAGCCGTTATTGCTGGAAGAAAGATTCATACTGCTATCAAGAGTTCATTGATAGGCAGACTCGAAAAGGTAAGTTAGGAGGTCGTCCCAAGACAACTACAGCAGCAGGTAATCCTTGGGAAGCCCTTGGTATTAGTCGAGCTACTTATTATCGAAAATTACGTGAGACAAAAGCCTAAATCAGATATTAGCTTTTTCTCCTCCTTTTTGATGAGACAAAAGCCTAAATCAGATATTAGCTGTACTAGTTCGCACTCTTTTAAGTGATTTTGAATATAACGGTTAAACGCAAAAAATATGTTTTTTAGCTCGACTAATTATTTTTTTGAGGTTGGTCTTTGTTCTTATTAAAGTTGTTTCTAGATAAAATGAGAGTTAAATAGGAAAGCCCTGTCCAATAAACTTGGAACAGGGCTTATGTTGGAGTTTCACGTTACCGCCTAACGCCAATAGAACGTATTGGTACGTTTTCACAGTTATCAACTTGTGACATTCTCTTTGCATAACAAAGGAAGCGAATCTCAAACCGTTCAGACAGCTTATGCCCGACTGTCATCACCACTAAGTTTAAGACAAACTTCGGTTGTGTTTTAGTTCCACAACTACGACTTTCTAATACCACTTTTCCGCTAGTTACGAAGCAATATGTTTTCCATCACCGCTAAGTACAGGTCCGCTAATATTCAACCATCAAATTCAATCGTCACCGCTAAGTCACATTTGGACCGCTAGATGAAAATTCAGGAAAGAATACATCACCGCTAAAACACTATTCCGCTAGTAAAACAACTTGACTGCTTCATAACGTCACCGCTAAAAAAAATAGCTAGTAGCGATTAATTCAACTTTAAAGTTTGGATTAATAACTAAGATATTTGGTTGGCGTGAACCAACAACGGAGCCACCGTTCATGCTTCTTACTGAATAATCATCAAATATCACAACTACTAACAGCCACGTTAATAATTGAAATAATCATTTTGATGTTCTTCCACGCCAAAAAAGTTCGTACCATTTCATAGATACCGAGGCTGCCACACCTCACTTTAAAAACCCTTGTCAGTGGTTTTAAATATTTCCCGCATTGTCTTTCGCTTCATCACCGCTTACGTTTTTATTCGCTCGAAGTGACTGGATCTGTATCAAGGTTCGATACAGAATCTACTCAACAATTCTCCCTCTCTCATTAATCAAAACTTATTCCCCACTCAAGGCAGGTTTTCGCTTCAAAAGTCTATATCAAGGAGCCACCTTGTATAATGATCGACTTGAGAGATTCCCATATTAGTCATAATGGTCTTTGTTCATTAATAAAAGTAAACCAGTATTAATAAACGATCAGTACGCTTATCCACTCCACAAAATAACAGCGATTCCGTTGTTCTACGGTAAGAGTTCCAAAAACCCGTATTATTCACCGTTATTCGACTTCATTGTGGGTAAAGCACTTGACCTACGCAAAGCAACATCTTCGCTATGTTTAAATCACTAAAAAATAAAAAAGACCGCAATGAACTTAATCAATGCAGTCTTAATTTCTGAGTGACATAACGTTCTACGTGTCACCGTTACAGGCTTGAGCTATCCAGCGATCTCACCAACTAACCTGAAATGTCATCTCGACAAGTCATTCAAGTTAATCCTTGAGTACCGAAGTTTCCAGATTTCTCCTCAACTCCCTAATACCTCGCGATATTCTCAGCAGCCCACCTGTGCGCCATACATCATGCCCTTCGTAAAAATTGAAGCATGAAATAGGTGTTGTTAACGCAACTATCAATCCTTGAAGTTACTCACACTCTCCATTAGACAGGGTTTGATCTAGTCGCCTAGATTCCCGTTTCTATGTCGCCCAACTATTACATAGATTACATATTTACGACTGGTGAGCTTAAAAGCAGACCTGCGTTTATATGCAGTCAGGATTGGGTCAATAAGCGGAATTTCACCACCTAGTGCCCGTCATAGCCGCGCCAGCTAGATTTCTCACGCACGCAGCTTTGCGAGTTTTAGTATACGTTGGCTGACGTATACACATAAAACCGCAATGACAAGGGTCTAGAAAAATTCGGGACAGATACGAATCACATCGATCCCAAAAAATTCATATTTGGCAGGCACAGAATAAGCCACAAAAAACCTAGAAACAACTGTTTGCTCGGGTCCACAGGAACTCTTATTTACAGAAAACCCATCTTCGCTCAAAAAAAAACCATTTTTAGTGAAAAATGGTTTTGTGATTCTCTAAAATAAAAGATAGACTTTTATGCTTTCCGCAAAAAACGCAGGTTTTGGTTGATTTATGATCTACTACACAACAACAAAAACGGACTGTCTTCTCAGTATCATGCAGTGCGTTTCCAATGGAAAAGCAAAGTTCTGGTTTTCTGATGTTGTGCCTTTTTCGAAGTTTCAAAACCTGATTCCGAAACTAATTTTAGAGTATGGTCTGGATCTCGGTGAGCAAGCGCGTAAGAAAAAATCAGACTACGGGGAGCCAGTGTGGAGTCTTGTGATCAATTATGATCCGGCAAAAAGTGAGGTGTTCCAGTTCTGGTTATTCAGCACCGGTTATCGTGAAGCACGAAGAAGCAAGCTGACGCTACAAGAAATACTGGCTCAGAATTCGAGTATGCTACGCAAGCAAAAACTGAATAGTATTTTGACGACTAAAAAAGAAAAACTATTACGCTTCGGTCCTTATGTACTTGGACAGTACATCGATTTTATGGATCTTAAACCGCAGTTTTCTCGGGTCTATTATCATCCGGAACGCTTTGGCGTGATTTTTAATGTGCACGCGAAGCAGATGAAAACCATTGATAGCAACCGGAAGCACGTTTACCGCCTGTTTATGCCTTTTAATGCCTTTGAAGAAAAACGTTTTGAAAGTATTCAGCGGATTTTCGGATTTGCTTTTTTAGAGAATGAACATACACATTGGAATCAGGCATCAGTGAGTGAATTCCTGTTGCGAAGATTTGGGATTCAGTTTGATCCTGAAGTCAGTTATAACGAGCGGTTGAAAACGCTGACCGGTGCATTACGTGGCGTTCGTAAAAAGCATCTGGAGTTTTTTCAGCGGCATTCTCAAAAAAAGATCAGATTCACCTGGTATTTGTCAGAGGAGTTTATGCAATCAGCTACCTGGGAGTTGAATAAAAAACTTGATTTAATTTCTACTGAAAAGGCTGACCGTCTGAAAGAAGCCACCTTCAGGTTAAGTTCTAAGGGAAACTTTCATGGGACACGTCATCAAATCGGCACTTTGCAGGCCAGGATGAGATCAATCCTCAATGCTCGAGATCCAGCACAGAAGAAACTGAACCAGATGTATTTTCCCAAGAATCTTCACTATGTAAGATTCACAGCCAAAAAAAATTGCAATATGAAAGAGTTTGAACTGGCTTGTCGTAATGCAGATACGATGTATTTGAACAAATAGAATAAGCAAAAACTTAAAGATTAAAGGTGAACTATGCCAAAATATCCTGATGATGATTATCTCAGCCGCCAAGAAATTGACGATTTGAGGAGTGAGGCCAAACACGCAGCAAAATATATGAAAGCTTTTTTCGATTTTAAGATTGAAGCCCGTTACTCATTTAGCGTGAAATGGTCCGCCGAGGACGAAGAATTTGTTGGACTTTGTGCTGAACTTCCTTCGCTGTCCTGGCTAGATTCGACCAGAGATAAAGCACGTTCTGGCATTGAGAGACTTGTTTTTGAAGTATTACAAGACATGAGTTCCACTGGAGAAGCCATACCTTAATATTTTTGGAAAAATGCCTGATTCCGCTGGATGTATTCATTCAGATTGTTTGAATCTAAGCCATATATTTGCAGTTTTTTATCGATATATTTAAAAAAGAAAGAATAAACAATGTGCATAATCCCAAGCACAAAAGCCTCTATTTTGATCGCCGGTAATAGGGCATTTGGGTCTGTAAAGAGAGTTTCTAACGTGAAATGATTAAAAAAATAGATGAAAAAAGTCACCAGACTCAACAGAGTCAAAAGTGCATAAGCTTTAGCACAAGTCTTGCAGTGCCCATTCATTTTTTCTAATTTCTGAAAAATTGTATGATTCATTTGGCTCTCAAGGCATCTAAATTTTTGAATGACGAACTCTCTACAAATTTTAAATATCCAGGATTAAAAATGGGTAGAAATTTTGTGTCGGATGATAGCTGGCTTCATAAAAAATTATCAAAATTATAGATAATTAAATTGTTAGTAAAGTACTGAAATTAAATAAGATGGTTAATACCAACACACATCATAGCTACCTGATTAAGTCAAATTAGGTAGCTATGATGTGTGTTGCTAAGCTTTAAATTTTTTATAAAATATAAGTATTTGATTTTAAATATTATTGTATTTAGATGGTAAAAATAAAACTCAAACATTAACATTTATAAATTATTGAAATTAAACATAAAATTAAGATCACACATAATACCTACCTTAATGTGGAAAGAAGCTATTGTGTGTGTCGATCAGAGCATTATATGTAGAAAGGTCTCTAGTTCTTTATCCTGTCTACCCGACTTGTAATATGATTCATATATCAGCTAACTGGGAGTGCGGCACTATGTCAACAGTAGATCTAATTGATGAAGATGACAATGAATCAGGTATTGCTGCCAAAGCCGCAAATGTACTTCGAGACCGCTTTATTGCCACAGCTCAAAGTGGACCAGTTATGTATGTTGAAAACGATACTGTACTGCTTAAGGAACTCAATGGTCACACAATTGTGATTAAACACCTATCTGGACGTAATCCTGAACTTGCTCAACGAGTAGCGAGTCGTGGAACTTTTAAAATTAAAAAACGTAAAGTAAGCCAGGATTGAGGCTAACTGGGACTTACAATTCAAATTTCGTATAAGAGATTTTATGTTAAATAGATTCTTAATACTTGCAACTAATTTAGTTCTAAATAATATGTAGATCTTAAATTAATTATGATTGAGAGTCCTTTGATGGAAGATAAGTCTAATTCGGTTTTGGATTTGAATCCAAAAGCACCGAGAAAATATAAAACATTAACTATTCCAATGAATAAGCATGAATATGACTTGTTAACAGCTTTAGCTGAAAGATATGGCCAAAGCCATAATGGTATCATCCGCTTCGCTCTAAAAGAGCTTGAAAAAAAGCAGTTATAATTTGAAACTAATTTAGTTTCAAATTAGAATGTCTTTATAGGAATGTACCCGAGTTAAATAATTTATGAAATTTAAAAGTGAGCAAACGTATCAAAAGTTACGTGGAGGCTACTACACACCTGAATCTATATCAGCGTATATCAATCAGTGGGTCATTACAGAAGATACTAAAGATATTCTAGAACCTAGCTGTGGAGATGGATCTTTTTTTAAGTCCTTAAAAGACTTAGTTGATCTTGAAACTTTTGTGGTTAATGGTTTTGAACTTGATCCTATTGAAACTCAAAAAGCAGAAAGTGTCTGTCAAACGATGGGGTTATCACATGTAAACATTTCTAATCATGACTTTCTCGATTACGCATTAGCTCAAATAATTGAAAATAATAAGAAACATGATGCAATTGTGGGAAATCCACCTTTTATTAGATACCAATTCTTAGAGAAAGATTTCCAAGATAAAACTGAACAATTATTTAAAATTTTAGGTCAAAAATTTACTAAGCATACTAATGCTTGGGTTCCATTTGTATTGTCTTGTATAGAGTTATTAAAGCCTAATGGTCGATTAGGAATGGTTATTCCTTCTGAAATTATTAATGTTATGCACGCTGAATCATTGAGAAATTTTTTAATTTCTCGATGCCAGTCAATCGAGTTAATTGATCCTAAGGAAATTTGGTTTGAAGGTACTTTGCAAGGTGCAGTCATCTTATTCGTGCAGAAGAAAGAGTCTGAACAAGATGAATGTGTAGGTATCAAACTGATTCAAGTTGATAATTTAGAATTTTTAGATGAGCCATTTGAAAGATTCAGAACAAAGTTTTCTTATACACCTACAAATGAATTACCAAACAAATGGACTAAAGCTTGTTTAAATCCTCAAGAGCTTGAGTTGTTAAATAGGATTTCTCATCTTTCAGAAGTTAAGAAATTTAATGAAATAGCAAAAGTAGAAGTGGGTATTGTTACTGGTGCCAACGATTTCTTTTTAGTTAATGATGATGTCGTAAAAGCATATGCTCTAGAAGATTTTGTGCATCCAATGTTCGGTAGAAGTCAGCATTGTGACGGTATTCTTTATGATCAAAAACAGCATCAGGGTAATAAAAACGATTCATTACCAAATAATTTCGTTTGGATAAAGGATTCATTTGAAAATTTACCTTCAAGGGTCCAAGACTATATTAAATTTGGTGAAAGTAAGGAATTACATACTCGTTATAAATGTAGAATCAGGTCTCCTTGGTACACAGTCCCTTCCGTGTTTTCGACAAAGTTAAGTATGTTAAAAAGGGCTCATGAAGTACCTCGTATTATTTTTAATGAACTTGATGCTTACACCACTGATACGGCCTATAGAGTTTCAGCTTATAATATTGATGAAAAACAATTGGCTTTTCTATTCTTAAACCCTTTAACTGCTATCTATTGCGAAATTGAAGGACGCTCTTATGGAGGTGGGGTCTTAGAATTAGTACCTTCTGAAATTCGAAATATTCGTATACCTATTGTTGATATTGATGTTGATCTACATGATCTAGATCAAGAATTTAAATCCTTAACAATTATTGAGTTGATGAAGCTTCAAGGCACAAGAATCTTTTCAAAGTTAGGTGTATCGCAGGAAGATGTTGATTTATTGGTTAATATTTGGATTAAACTAAAGGATAGACGACAGCGAAATTAATGGATTTCCATGCTTTCACCAAAAATTTTTTTTCAGCGTCTTGATGGCGCTGATTTTGTTACTGAACTAGCTCAAGCTTCTATCAATTATCAAGAAGGAATGGTGAGTGTTGCTTTTGCACGAAAGAATGGTGCAGATATTCTTTGCAATAACATTTTGAATAATAAAAAAGTTTTATTTTTTATAGGGATAAATAATGGAGTAACGTCTAAGCAAGCTCTAGAATATCTTATAGATCAAAATGTACATCAAGATATTTACTTGGTTAATACTGGTACTTCACAACAAATTTTCCACCCGAAAGTTTTCTGCTTTTATGATGTCGCATCAAAGCAAGGAGTATTGAGTCTTGGAAGTTCTAATCTAACTTCTGGGGGATTCGAGAAGAATATTGAAGCTAATATTTTATTGTATATAGACTCTACGAATTGGGATTTGATAGACACAATTGACATTAATCTAAATAGTATCAAAGCTGATTGTATCCATCTAAAGAGTAAGACACAGCTAGATGATTTACTTAAAGATGGCTTTTTAGAGGATGAAACTAAAAAAACTTTTGTTGAAGCTAGAAGTAGTGTTACGCAGAATTCGGGCTCTTCAAAGATTCCAAAAATCACATTAAAAACGGTTATTAAGTCACAGACGGCCTCTCCAAGTACACCTGCAACGACAGGTACAACGGCCTCTCCAAGTACACCTGCAACGACAGGTACAACGGCCTCTCCAAGTACACCTGCAACGACAGGTACAACAGCTTCTCCAAGTACACCTGTAACGACAGGTGCAATGGCATCTGCAAGTACAGCAGGCTTTATTATTCCACCTCAATATCAGCAGGTATGGAAAAGTAAAGAATTAACACAACGAGATCTTTGTATTCCTAAAGGACAAAATACTCATCAAACTGGTTCTATGCTGTGGAAAAAGGGGGAAAGTAACTTAGACCAACTTCATGAGTTTTATTCTTTAATATTCAGTAATCTAAATTGGTATCCGAAAAAAAATTCTCAACACCTATTAAAAGCTGAAGGTAATTTTAAAATTTATATTTATACAGCTTATCAGGGGCAATACAGCTTAACTCTTACTCATAATACAGACACCAAAAGTAGAAGTTATCAACAAAAAAATAGCATGACTAGTATTTCATGGGGAGCAGCGAAATCAATTATTGCAAGCTCAGCATATTTGGGAAAACATATGTATCTATATAAATCTTCAGTACAAACTGATCCGTTTATATTAATGATTGATAACTAAACTATGTAATTGAAAAAAGGAGAAAATATATCATGGCAATTGTAGAAGTATGGAGCAAGAGTAACCTTCCTGTAGGGGATCTACAATTACTAGAGGATAGCCATGCTTCGGGTGTTTTACGATTAACTCAAGCTGATTACAGAATTGATCAGACAACATATTTTCGTGATCAGGTTTTCACGGAATTAACATGGTATCCAATCGACGGTAAAGAAATGGCTAATGCCAGTTTCAGAATAATTACTGAAAATATTGATCATGGTATTTTTAATTTAGCAATAAGTCATAAGCCATCTTGGGAATCAAATCAAAATAATTATACAACGGGTTTACACTGGGGAAATGCAGTACGCATTGTGCAGAATCCAGCTTTAGTGGGTAAAAAATTGAGTTTGTATAAAGCAACTAATGAAGCTTATGATTTTTTGATAAAAATTGATTAGTTTTCCTAAAATTAACATAATTCACATTATGCGAAGTCAAAAATGGGAGCTTAAGCTCCCATTTTTACTGATGATTTTTTAATTCTTTTAGCATGGCATCCCGCAAGATTTCATTCATGCGTGTCTGATAACCTTTGCCTTGTGCTTTGAACCATGCAAGTACGTCAGCATCTAGACGAATAGATGTTTGTTGCTTCACTGGACGGTAGAATTGATTGTGGCGTACAGCATTACTCCAGTCGGTAATTTCAGGAATATCTGATAGGTCTAGTTGATCGTCAGGAAGCATTCCTTTAGCAAGCAAGCGTTCAATTTCAGCATCTTGCTTGTCGCTGAATTTTTCATTCAGTTCTTTGCGTGAGTGTCTAACCATGCTCATATTTATCTCGCTCCGCTTTTGTTACCTGTCTTGCACTAATAATTCTTATGATTTCACAGTCATCTTCATCAAAGATGGTATGAGCTACTAAGAGCATTAGTACGCCTTTCACTTTTCCAATGGTCTGCCAACGTTCTTCGCCATCGGTATGTCTGTCCTGGATTGAGATCCTTAGAGGATCTTCAAAAACAAGGCTTGCCGTTTCGAAAGAGACATCGTGTTTTTTCTGATTCTTTCGATTCTTTGCCTCATCCCATTCGAAATACTGTTTCATAAAAAACATTCAAATTTGTATATACAATAATGTATCACAAAATTGTATCACTCAAGTTGAAAAGCGTAATTTTTAGTCAAATTTATTGGCAAGAACTATCAAAACTGCTCATAAAAAAGCCGACTTGTTTCAAAATCGGCTTTTTGGGCATTTTTACATTTTTATGGTTTTATTAAGTGTTTGATATTTATATTAATATACAAGTGTATTGCGTATA